>NZ_LOYC01000031.1:0-1844 GCF_001524725.1 Burkholderia sp. MSMB1072 | reverse complement strand
GTGTGCGCCCAGCATGGGCGCATTCCTGCGGGTGGAAGTCCCGCCATAAGCTGATCACGGCAAATGAAGTGAAGCGCAACTGCATGAGGGTGACCGAGTGTGGGAAGGAAGCGTGGAGCGTAAATCGCGAGCCGATGGACAAGAACCGTATAGAAGGCGCTGCCGAGCAGGGCGAGCGGGCACGTAACCGCGAAGCTCTCGTGATCAAGGCGAAGCGGCGTAGATGCGGCGGTTGTGCGATGAAGGAATGCGTTCTTACCTGGGGAGATCTCGCCTCACGCCTGAAAGGGCGACGGCGGCAAGCCGGAGCGAGAAGTCAGCAGAGGCCGTAGTAGCTGCCGGTTGTGGGCGAAGGGCCGAACGAGTAGGAGGGCCGAAGGCCGTGTCGCTCGAACGTGCAGTGCATCAGAAGCCCGCGAGTGCGGGGCGCAACGCGGGAGGGCGAGGTGAAGCCGAGCCTGAAGTAGTGCGTGATGAAGCGCGGCCGGCGCGATTCGAAACCGGAGGTTCAGGGCGAGATGACCTGCTCTCGCAGGCGCTCGCGAGAGCGAATCTGGTGATGGCGTGGAAACGCGTCAAAGCCAATCGCGGCAGTGCCGGGGTGGATGGGAAGTCGATTGCCGAGACGGCGGAGTACCTGAAGACGCACTGGCACGGGATTCGGGAAGCGTTACTGGACGGCAGTTACCGGCCCGCGCCGGTAAGGCGCGTTCAGATTCCGAAAGCCGGAGGCGGGATGCGTGAACTGGGGATACCGACGGTGACGGATCGACTGATCCAGCAAGCCCTGCTGCAAGTTCTGCAGCCCATTATTGATCCCACCTTCTCCGAACACAGTTACGGCTTCCGGCCGGGACGTCGAGCGCGTGACGCGGTGCTGAAGGCGCAGCGTCATGTGCAGGATGGTTTGCGGGTGGTAGTCGATGTGGATCTGGAGAAGTTCTTTGATCGGGTCAATCACGACATTCTGATGGAAAGGCTATCGAGGCGAATCGCGGACAAGGCCGTGCTGCGGCTGGTCCGTCATTACCTTGTGGCCGGAATCATGGATGGCGGGGTGGTCATGGAGCGTCACGAAGGTACGCCGCAAGGCGGGCCGCTGTCGCCGCTGCTGGCCAATGTGCTGTTGGACGAGGTGGACCGGGAACTGGAGACGCGAGGCCATCGCTTCGTGCGCTACGCCGACGACTGCAATGTGTACGTGCGCAGTCGCCGCTCGGGCGAACGAGTGCTGAATAGTTTGCGCAAGCTCTACGATCGACTCCATCTGAAGGTCAACGAGGCCAAGACGGCGGTTGCACAGGCGACCGGTCGCAAGTTCCTGGGCTATGAACTGTGGCTCAGTGCGGGCGAGCGGATCAAATGCGCGGTGGCCCGAAAGGCACTGGAGACCTTTAAGCAACGCATCCGAGACCTGACCGGCCGCCTGGGAGGGCGGAGCTTGGCGGAAGTAGTGGAGCGCTTGAAGGCCTATATGCCGGGTTGGAAGGCGTACTTCCAGCTTGCCCAGACGCCGCGAGTGTTCCGTGAACTCGACGAGTGGATCAGGCACCGGTTGCGTGCGATGCAGCTTAAGCACTGGCGTCGGGGCACGACGATGTACCGGGAGTTGTTGGCGTTGGGTGCCTCGAAGGAGGATGCCTACCGGGTGGCGGCGAACAGTCGGCGTTGGTGGCGAAACAGCCGCTGGCTGCTGAACCGTGCCATGCCGATCGCCTACTTCGACCGTCTCGGCGTGCCTCGACTCTCATGACCTCAACTGCTCGAACCGCCCGGTGCGGACCCGCATGCCGGGTGGTGTGGGAGGGGATCGGTCAGACTCTCTGACCGCCCCTATCCCGATC